>JAIEMN010000021.1 GCA_019752115.1 Gemmatimonadaceae bacterium | reverse complement strand
AACCTCATGCTGAGCTGGCTCATCGTGCGGCCCATCCGCCGCATGGCCCAGGCCGCGGACCAGGTGAGCACGGGCAATTTCGACGTACCGGAATTTTCCGAGCGTGGCAAGGACGAGGTGGCCGTGCTGGGTGGCGCCTTCAACCGCATGCGCCGCAGCCTGGACAAGGCCATGCAGATGATCGACCGCGGCGAATGAGCAGGGCGGTGATGAGCAGGACGGCAGGCGGAGGGGCAGCGTGAGCGCGGGCGAGGAGGCCGGCCGGGCGCGCGCGCCCGATACGGCGGCGCTGGCGCCGGGCCAGGCCATCCATGAGTACCGCATCGAGCGCGTGCTCGGCGGCGGCGGCTTCGGCATCACCTACCTCGCGCAGGACGCCAACCTGCAGCTGCCCGTGGCCATCAAGGAGTATTTCCCGGCCCATGTGGCGGTGCGCGGCAGCGACAACGCGGTGAGCGTGCGTTCTGCCGAGGCTGCGGAGCGCTTCGATTGGGGGCTGGAGCGCTTCATCGACGAGGCGCGTGCACTGGCGTCCTTCCGCCATCCCAACATCGTGCGCGTGCTGCGCTACTTCAAGGACAACGGCACGGCCTACATCGTGATGGACTACGAGTCCGGCGACCCGCTCAAGCACTGGGTGTCGCGCCAGCCGGGCCTGGACCAGGCCGCGCTGCTGCGCCTGGTCTTCCCGCTGCTCGACGGGCTGGAGGCGGTGCACAAGCTCAATTTCCTGCACCGCGACATCAAGCCCGACAACATCTACATCCGCGCCGACGGCAGCCCCGTGCTGCTGGACTTCGGCGCCGCGCGCCGCGTCAGCCAGGAACACGACATGACCAACATCGTGAGCCCGGGCTTCGCGCCGTTCGAGCAGTACCACAGCAAGGGCAACCAGGGGCCGTGGACCGATCTCTATTCACTGGGCGCGGTGCTGTACTGGCTGGCCACCGGGCGCAAGCCGCTGGAGGCCGCCGCGCGCGTGCGCGAGGACAGCATGCCCAAGGCCGTGGACGTGGCCAGCCGCGCGGCCTTTGGTGAGGCGCTGTTGCGCGCCATCGACTGGGCGCTCCAGCCCAACGAGCAGGACCGGCCGCAGAACGTGGCTGCGCTGCGCGAGGCCTTGCGTGAGGCCGCACGCGAGCGCGGCGGCGAAGCGACCGAACTGGCCACGCAGCTGCGCACCCAGTTGCAGACCCAGGTGATGGAGGTGCCGCGCAGTGCCTCGCGCCCGAGCGAGGACACGACGCGCAAGAACGTGCTGGGCACCATCATGTTCCTGGACCTGGTGGGTTACTCCAAGCGCAGCGTGGACCAGCAGGTGGCGATCAAGACGCAATTCAACGAGCTCGTGAGCCGGGCCATCGACGGTGTGGACGCCTCCTCGCGCATCATGCTGGACACGGGCGACGGCGCGGCCATCTGCTTCCTCGGCGACCCCGAGGAGGCGCTGGTCTCGGCCCGGCTGCTGCGCGACCTGCTGCGCCACAAGTACCACGAGAAGCTCTCGCTGCGCGTGGGCCTGCACCTGGGGCCGGTGCGCATGCTCAAGGACATCAACGACCGCGTCAACGTGGTGGGCGACGGCATCAACGTCGCGCAGCGCATCATGGATTTCTCCACCGCGAACCAGATCATGGTCTCGCGCGCCTACTTCGACGTGATCTCGCGCATCAGCGACGGTGCCGACGGTCTGTTCGAATTCCTTGGCGAGCGTTACGACAAGCACGAACGGGCCCACGAGATCTACCGCCTGCTCGATCAGCCGGGCGCCCGCGCGCCCGTGAATGACGAAGCCACGACGCTGCTCGCCGCCGACCTGCCCTCGATCCCGGCCGAAGAAGTGCAGGGCATCGAAGCCGAACTCACGCGCGCCATCGGCCCGCTGGCCCAGGTGCTCATGAAAAAGACGCTGGGCCGTGCGAGCGATGCGCAGGGCCTGCGCGAACTGCTGGCGGTGTCCATCCAGGATGCCGCCGCGCGCGAGGCCTTCATCCAGTGCCGTCACAGCACCTCGGTGCGCAGCCACTCGCTGAGCCAGCCCTTGACCCAGCCCCTGACCACGCAGCCGCCGGGGGCGGCTGCCGGCGCGCGCGGCTCACGTACCGTTCCCATCTCGGGGCGGGGCCCCACGAGCGGTGTGCCTAACTTCGAGCCCGCCCAGCTCGAGCCGCTGGAGCGCGCCCTGAGCCAGCACATCGGTCCGCTGGCGCGCACCCTGGTGCGGCGCGAGGCCGCAAAACACCAGGACTGGAACGCACTGGTGCAGGCCCTGGCGCAGGACATCGACAAGGCCGCGGATCGCCAGCGCTTTGTCGCCGCGGCGGGGAAGCTGCCGCACTGAGAGGTGGCGGCTGCCTGTCAGGCGCCGCCCTCAGGCTTGGTCCGTTCAGCGCGCGGAGAGCCGGGCAGATAAGGTGGCGTAGAGCCAGCCCGCCAGCACCGCGCCCGCGGCCATGGCCAGCAGGCCGGGCAGGCCCCGGGTGGCGTCGATGAACACCGGCATGGGTGCGGCCGCGTCCACCGCGCGCACCGCCGCCACCATGCCCCCCCCAGCGGCCAGGGCCAGCAGGGCGCTGCGCCCGGCAGGCCACCAGCGGGCCAGGCCGCTGGCCACCGGCAGCGCGATCAGCCAGCCCGTGGCCAGGATGCCGCCATAGACCGGCGCAAAGCCCATCAGGTCTTGCCCCAACACCCGCAGCCAGTCGGCGGCCGGGATGTTGACGCCCACGTCGACGAGCGCCTGCAGGTTCCAGACCGTCTGCACCACCGAGCCCCAGGCCGCTGCCAGCACCCAGGCCAGCAGCAACAGCCCTGCGCGCCGCGTCCAGCGGGACCTTGGGGCATCATGGCGGGCATCGTCTTTCATGCGTGCCATTATGAAATACCTGCTCGCTCTGCTGCTGACGTTGCTCGCCACGGCCACACCGGCCCAGACCGCGGCCCAGACTGTGGCCTATCGCATCGAGACCGTGGCCAGCGGTCTGGACCACCCCTGGTCACTGGCCTTTCTGCCGGGCGGCGGCCTGCTGGTGACGGAGCGCGCGGGCCGGCTGCGTGTGATCGAGCCCGGGGCCGATGGCCGCCTGCAGCTGCGCGCCGAGCCCGTGGCCGGTGTGCCGCCCGTGCTGGCGCTGGGCCAGGCCGGTCTGTTCGACATCCTGCTGGACCCGGACTACGCCAGCAACCGGCGGCTGTTTCTCTCGTTCGCCCACGGCACACGCGAGGCCAACCACCTGCGCGTCGTCAGCGCCCGTTTCGACGGGCGCCAGCTGCTGGAGCTGCGGCCCGTCTTCACGTCCAGGCCTGCCAAATCCGACACGCAGCACTTCGGTGGCCGCATGGCCTGGCTGCCCGACGGCAGCCTGCTGTTCGGCATGGGCGACGGCAACCACGAGCGCACCGATGCCCAGCGCCTGCACACCCACCTGGGCAAGTTCCTGCGCATCCACCCCGACGGCCGCGTGCCCGCCGACAACCCCTTTGTGAACCGCGAGGGCGCCTTGCCCGAGATCTACAGCATCGGCCACCGCAATCCGCAGGGCGTGGTGGTGGTGCAGGGTGTGCCCTATGCGCACGAACACGGCTCGCGCGGCGGCGACGAACTCAACCGGCTCGCGCCCGGCGCCAACTACGGCTGGCCCCTCACCACCGGCGGCGTGGACTACACCTACGCCCGCATCACCCCCTACCGCAGCCTGCCCGGCATCACCGAGCCGCTGACGGAGTGGACGCCTTCCATCGCGCCTGCCGGGCTGGCCTGGTACGAGGGCGCGCTGTTCCCCGCTTGGCGCGGCAGCTTCCTGGTGGCTGCGCTGGCCGAGCGCAGCGTGCGCCGGGTGCCCATGAGCAACGGCACGCCCGGCCCGCAGGAGCTGCTGTTCAAGGAACTGGGCGAACGCCTGCGCGACGTGCGCGTGGGGCCGGATGGCGCGGTCTATCTGCTGACGGACAGCCCGCAGGGGCGGGTGTTGCGGGTGATGCCGGCGGGGTCTTGAGGGGCTGGTGCAGGCTGATCACAGTCACTCGCGCAGCGCTGCACGACCGACCGCATTGACTATCACCGGTAATTCAAGGCCCGTGGCATCGAGTAACGGCTGCACTTCGTTCAGCGGTCAATCGCTTGGCAAAGGTTCTCACCCCCCCCCGAGCTGAACATACGGAGCAGTGGCTATGAGGCCTGAAGTGCCCAGATGTTGCCTAAGTTATTCCGCCACGCTGTCGCATGATTCGGCTTCATCGAGCCGCGTTTGCTGCCAAAATGGGTACGATAGGAGGCAAAACTGGGAGGCGTGTAAATGAATGTCGACCATATAGTCGACGTCGGCCGATTACTCGACGCGCAGGGGTTGTCGAATCCGACGCTGGAGCTCTTAGAGGCCACCGAGAGGAGTTATCGCGCGTTGTTGTTTCAGCCGTCTGGTCCGTTCGTTGCCAACACGACCCGAATCGGTCCGGCTAATTTGGACTTCGCGGACCGCCAAGCTTCTGCGTTTCTTGAAATGGCGAGCAAGCAGGGCCACCATCTCGTCGTCACGCCCGAGTATTTCCTTCCCATCAAGACGCTCCAAGACTGCGTCCACGGAGACCGGTTCCCTGCGGCTGATGCAATCTGGGCGCTTGGCTGCGAGAGCATGACACCCGAACAACTAGCCGCGTTCAAAGCCAATGCGGAGAGCACTGGGAAGTGCCGCGTGTTATTCGAGAAGGACGAGGCAGCCCCAGTACAGGGCAGCTACTACGACCCTTTGGCGTACTGTTTTCTGTCAAAGGACAAGGCGACCGGAGAGGCGAAGCGTATCGTTCTCATCCAGTTCAAGACCATCTCATCGAAGGACGAACAGTATTTCGAGAACGGTGTCCTCCGGACGGGTAAGTGCATCTATCAGTTCCACGGGCCGCGAAATCGTCTCGCGCTTGCGTCGATCATCTGCTCAGACGCCTTCAATATCACGGGCGACAGCGATGTCCTGCTTCAGCTCACCGAGGATGCAACGCTCCTCCACATCCAGCTGAATCCAAAGCCGCGGAACGCCGACTACGTCAAGTACCGAGTGAATACATTCAGCCGTACCGAGCGGACAAGCAACTGTGACGTCGTGTGCCTCAACTGGGCCGAGAATATTGTTTGCCTTGAGAAAGAGGGCGGTAAAGAACACCAGTGGAAAAACGAAGCTGGATCGGCGTGGTACCTTCCGCATGACCGAGCTTCTTCAGACGACGCTGTGGTAGAGCAGAACGAACGCAACGGCCTTTACTATTCGTGGCATCGGCGCAAGCGGCATGTCCTCCATTTCCACTACGCGCCAGCGGTCTTCGAGCTTAGCGTTCCGAAGGTGGTGCACGCAGGTCTGCAGCTCCACGCTGTTTCCACTGGCCCCAAGCTCGAGGCCCGCTACGTCTGGGATGACGCCGGAGGCTGGGTCGCTCAGGCCACATGCGCAGATACCGGACTCCCACAGCTGTTCGCCTGCGACGCGAAGGTCACTACGGCTTTCACCGCCCTGTCTAAGGACGACAGCTGCCTTCGAATTGAGCGAGCCGTCGCGATCTCTTGCGGCCTCACCTCGGGTGTCGACGATTGGTATGCCGCCGGCACTTTGAGGGCCCTCAGCATGAGCGATGACGAAATCACCAAGCGTCTTACAGTCCGCTTGGAACGCAACGAGGAATCAGATAACGCCAGGCATGAGCAACTGCAGAAAGTGTCTGTCTTACATGAGATTCTGGCAACCCAGCAGCTCCCCATCCAAATCCGCGACCTGAGTGGTGGAGGAGCCGCCGTCTACTGGTCAAAGCAGTCTCCACACACGAACATCATCAAAGCCGGAGTTGAGCCAGCGCATGTCGCGTTTCTCGGCTTCCAACCTGAGTCGAGGCGCGTTGAGGATGTCTGCGACGCCGCATACGGATTGCTGCACCGCGAGAACGAGCCCGGACGTCGGCATCGTGTCGCGATCTGCTACTGGACGACGGCCGGCCCGGTGTTCGCAAGAATCAAACAGCTTACTCACATCGCCGATGACGGCAAGAGTCCCACCTCTTTCGCTCGGGCATGACTATGCAAATACTCGAAACTGCACGACAGAAGGTCGCTCAGCTGCTGGGAGGCGTCCAATTCGTCGAGGAGGCGGTCGTCCGCGGCGAGCGGCTGCATAACGGAAAATGCTTCGCGGTTGCCTATGTCGACCTTGCAGATGACGTCGTCGGCCGCGCGCAAGAACTGCGTGAGTTCCAAGAACGCATCTTGGGCGAAGAGCACTTCAACTCACCTGGCGACCTCAGGTGGAACAAGTACATCTATATCGTCGCTGGCCCCAACTCTGTTGAACAGCCTGACTACCAGCGTGCAAAGGCAATCATTGAGGCCGACGAGGACTTCGCTAGAAAGCGGGTCGTGTCTGAGGACGAGCTTGCCTCCGTTCTCGGGGCTGCTCGGTACTTCATGCCCAACGCGAGTTCTCAAGAATTCGATATCCTTGGGGAGTGGGGCAAGCTCCTCGCTGAAGCACGCATTGATGGCATTCTCGACCGCCCGGCGAGAACCACCATGCTGGAGCGAATCGGGGCTGGTCAAGCAGGGCGCGAAGCGACGCTGAAGAAGGCGCTAAGCCTGCACCCCTCGGACAAGCATTTACATGAAAAATGGCTGTCGAGTTTGAGGGTGGAGAACTTCCGCCCGGTCCATGACGGAAAGGAAAAATTCGACTTCGGCCAAGTAACGCTTGTCACAGGCCCGAACGGAACCGGCAAGACATCACTGCTTGAAGCTATCGAGTTCTTCTATTGCGGCCAAAACAGGCGCGCCCACACCGGCAAAGCCACGGTGTACGGAACGCTCTGGAACAGCGACGAAGAGCATTTAGCCACCACCGACTCTTCCAGGCTCCGTGCGAGATGTTTACATTGGTATAACCTCGATGAGAAATATGCCAACGGCCTATTGAACGGCTTCTGCAGATACAACTTCTTAGATACTGATGCCGCATTCCGTGTGGCAGTCGACCTCGACCCTAAGGAGTTGCCTGAAGACCTTAGCCGGCTGATTGTTGGCTCAGATGCGTCGCAGGTTTGGTCTTACGTTGATAAGCTGTCTCCGGAAGTCCAAGCCGCAGCTGAACGCGCGCTCCTGTACCTTCAAAATGCCCAGAAAACTCTCGAAGGCCAGCAGGTACAACTTAAGGAATTGCAAGAGCGTCCATCGGATGCCAAGGCGCTCACCGAAGCGTTTCGGGCAAGCCTTCCTCTGATTGGTTATCGAGGCAATCTGGCAACGACACCGTTCATCTCCGCGGATGAGGCTAAACCAATACAAGCCGCATATTCCGCACTGCAAGTCTTACTCGCGGCAGGGCCCTCGTTCACAACGCTGGCATCCCTTGGGGAGCGAATCCGTGCCATCGATGAAGTACGTAGGGCAGTTGAGCCGATCGATAGGGAAGCAAAGGCCATCTATGCGCAAATTTCAGAAATGGAGGAGCGGGTATCCAACCTTGACGCTTGGGCAAAATTCCTAGCCCGGTGGGCCGAATATGTTCGAGTTCGATATGCGCCCACTCGTGACGAGTACCTCCGCTGCCGTGATTTAGTAACTGCCGTCGGCACCAAGCTTGGCGCCTTTGCAAACTTCGAAGTACCGTTGGTGGACCAAGCATACGTATCCGTCAACTTGGTGGACGCACTGAATAGTGCGATTCAGGGCGTGCAATCGGCTTCAAGCGAGGTTACATCACTCGAGCAATTGAGCGCTTCGTTTGGCCAAGCAGCGACAGAGCGAGCCCGGATCGCTCAAGAGCTCAAAGCTGCCGTGCTTGCTGCCTTCAAAGGTGGTGCTCCTGCGACTACTTGTCCGGTCTGCAAAACGGTTCATGGTGAAGCAGCGCTAGCTGCACACATTGAGCAAATCACCACTGAACTGGCACAACCAACCGAATTGACAGAACTAGCGGGAAAGCTCAGCTCTGCGCGAGAGAGGCATAAGCAATGGCTGGCCCGGAGAGCGTTTCTGGAGCAACTCCAGCAGATTGCTCGTCAGTTGTTGCTCCCGCTCTCTCTGACTTGCGGCGAAATTGTGGACGCATTTTCCCAGGCTCGCCGTGACTTCGAAGAAGCAAAAGCGAATCTGCAACCAGCATCTGAGGCGTTGAGCAGACTGCACCAAGCCGGAATGTCGGACGAAGAGCATAACACCCTGCTCTCGTCTGCAATCACTGTTCCGGCGTTGACTCAAAATCCATACGATGCTTCCGTCGTAGAAGCGCAACGCAACGCATATCTGAATTCGGCAACGGAGGCCCGTGAAAAAATCTCCTCCCTTCGCGCGCAAAGCGAGCTGCTATTGAGGAGTATTACTCAGCATATGGCGCCACTCTTCGATGGCGGATGGCGTACCGGGACGTCGACGTCCGCAGGTATGACGGCTTTTTCCCATCTAAGGCAAGAGACGCTTGCACTTGAAACACAGCGCGATGAACTGCTTCAATACTTTGATATTGACAACCAGACAAAACTATCGGATGTCGCCGCAACACTCGCTGGTTCACTTAGAGCGCTTGCTGAGGCCGTTCAGGCCGTAACTCGCGAGCAAACAGCGTCGGTAGACATCTCCCGACTGCAGGTCGAAATTGAAAAACAGAGAAAACTTACACGTGAGCTTTTGATGCGGAGCTTAAATTTCCAGGCTGCATCTACAGCACTTAGCAAGTTGCGATCAGAACTCTCGCTGGAAAGCTCAACAGCCAAATCGCTGAACGCTATTGGGCAAGAAATTAACGAAGCATTTGTTCGAATTCACTCTCCAAATGAGTACGAGTATGTGGGCAGCGACGGAGTACTACTTCAGTCAAAGGAAACTAAAGAGGTCTGGTCACTCGACAAGGTAAGTACTGGTCAGCGTGCCGCGTTCGCACTTTCCGTATTTTTGGCACTGAATCGAACTGCCGCGAAAGCGCCCCCGGTACTTCTGATTGACGACCCGGTGGCCCACGTAGATGATCTGAACGCGTTGTCGCTCCTTGACTACTTGCGTGATTTAGTGGTCACTTCGAAGAAGCAGGTTTTTTTTGCGACAGCGGACGCAAGAGTCGCGGCCCTCTTTACCCGCAAGTTCGGTTTCCTCGGTGAGGACTTCAAGCGAATCGACTTGGCGCGGGAATCCCAAGTGGGAGCAGTGAGTTGACATATTGATGACCTCAGCAAGGTGGCTTGGCAAGATCGGATACCTTTGACCAAGCCTTAGTTCTGCTCGTAGAGTGACCCGGCGACCTCATTCCGCGTCGTAGTTAATCTCGGACCTGTCTGGTGGATCTAGTTGTCGCAATCAGGATCATCAAAACGATAGACGGCTTGCAGGCAGTCACTGAGACTTGAGACAGCGGTGGCGAGATGCTGCAATCGCTGCAAAGCAGCCGGCCAGCCTCACCCCAATCCCAACAACTTCGCCAGACTCTTCTCATCCCCCGGCGACACCAGCATCAGGTGCTCTTCCAGCTCACGCAGGTGCTGGTCCATGAGCTTGACCGCGCCTTCGGCGTCGCCCTTGGCGATGCAGTCGACGATGCGTTCGTGCTCGTCGTGTTCGCAGGCCGCATTGCCCGGGGGCTGGTGCACGGCGACGATGAGGGAGCAGCGCGAGACGATTTCCTGCAGGTAGCGCTGCAGGATCTCGTTGCCTGAGAGTTCGGCCAGGCGCAGGTGGTAGGCGCTGGCCAAGCGGGCCCAGGCGGGCTGGTCGAAGCGGTGCATGGCCTCGTGTTCGGCGCGCAGCTGTTCGCGCAGGCCCTTGAGGTCGCGTGCGGTGGCGCGTTCGGCCACCAGGCGCACGATGGCGGCTTCCAGCGCGCGGCGGGCTTCGAAGATCTGGCGCGTCTCCTCGCGTGTGGGCACGGCCACGATGGCGCCGCGGTTGGGGCGCAGCTGCACGATGTGGTCATGTGCGAGCTTTTGCAGCACCTTGCGCACCACCGAGCGGCTCACCTTGAACAGTTCGCACAGCGGCGCCTCGGGCAGCTTGGTGCCGGGCTTGAGGCGCTGGCTCATCACGCTGTCGAAGACGGCGCGGTAGATGCGGGCCTCCACATCCGCGTTGTCGCCCTCGGCCACCGTATCTTCCACGGGCGGCGCGGGCGTGCGTTGGCGCGGCGGGGGCGCACGCCGCGCGGGGCGTGCGCTGGTGCTGGTCCTCGTGCTACTGGGCGGGGTCGATTTGGGCATGCAGGCGGCGTGCGAGTTGGATCAGGGCCAGGTCGCTGCCGGCCGGTCCCAGCAGCGAGACGCCTAGTATGTCACCGCCCGTGGTGCGCACGGGCAGGCTGATCTGCGGCAGGCCGCAGAGGCCGGCGATGCAGGTGATGGCCATGGTGCGCAGGCGCACGGCGTCCACATCCGCCGCTTGTGCGTTGCGCAGCGGCGCCAGGCTGGCGGCCGAGGGCAGGAGCAGCAGGCCGTCGGTGCCCAGCAGGCCGTGCACGTGGGCGCGGATCTGCGCCTGGGTGGCACGTGCGGCGGCGGCGGCTTCGGCCGTGACCTGGCTCGCGGCCTTCCAGCGGCCGGCGATGGCGGGGGAGAACACGGGTTGCGCCTGCGTGATCCACGCGCCGTGCACCTGCCAGCCTTCATAGGCGCCGGCGGTCACATAGGTCTGGCGCCAGGCGGCCAGACCCGTGTCGCCAGCGATGCGCAGGCCTTCGGGCACGCAGGCCAGCTGGTGGGCCAGGGCGTCACGCGCGCGCTGCAGCGGGGCGGTGAAGATCTCGTCGGCCAGCTCCCAGGCGTCCAGGGGCAGCAGCAGGCGGCGCGGGGCGTAGCTGCTGGCGGGCAGCAGCACGCGGCCCACGCGTTCAAACACGTCAGCATCCTTTGCCAGCCAGGTGGCGGTGTCAAAGCTGGGGTGCAGGGGCACCAGGCCCTGGTTCGACACCAGGCCGTGCGTGCTGCGCAGGCCCCAGAGTCCGCAGTAGCTCGCGGGCACGCGGGTGGAGCCGCCGGTGTCGGTGCCGAGTGCAAAGTCCACCAGGCCGGCGGTGACGGCGGCGGCCGAGCCGCTGGACGAGCCGCCGGTGACGCGCTCCGGGTAGCGCGTGTTGAGGGGCGTGCCGTAGTGCGTGTTGTCGCCGTGCAGGCTGTAGGCCAGCTCGTCGGTCAGCACCTTGCCCATGAGCGTGGCACCGGCGGCCAGCAGCTGCGCGACCACAGGGCTGTGCTGCGTGGGCACGGGGTGGGTGGCGAGCCAGCTGGGGTTGCCGGCGCCCGTGGGGTGGCCGGCCACGTCGAACAGGTCCTTGGCCGCGAAGTTCAGGCCACTCAAGGGGCCGCCGGCCTGGCCGGCGATGGTGAACTTGCCGTGGGGCACCCAGGCGCCGACGGTGTCCGTGATGGGAAAGGGCAGGGGGGCGTTCATGCAATGGCCTCAGGATTCTTTTGAGCGATGACGTCCATGTGCTGGCAGATGGCGCCGGGGGTGGCGAACCAGACCTCGCCGCGATCCCGCGCAGCCGCGAGGTGCTGCAGGGCGCGGCGCAGGTGGCGCAGGCGGTAGGGCTGGCCCACGAGATAGGGGTGGAGTGCGATGCCCATGACCAGCGGTTGCTGGCGCGACTGGTCGAGCATCTCGTCGAAGTTGTCGACGATCATCTGCGCGAAGTCCTTGCCGTCCATCTGGCGGCCCACGATCATGGG